>NZ_JBLQTM010000002.1:0-41680 GCF_048685115.1 Serratia sp. BNK-4 | reverse complement strand
ATCGTTAAACATGTCCTCAAGCTGGGAGAAGTCCGCCGAAGTCAGGCGCTCAACGTCAACAACGTTCATATTGCAAAGGTTCGCGATCATGGCCACTTCATTCTCCAGGTCATTCCCTTTCATCCGGGAGAACTCAATACGGTCACGCACCAGAGGCTCCCGCATGAGCACACTCGTTAACTGGCTGCCGTTTTCGAGGGTCAGCGGGGAGTAAAACTTGATTTCTTTCGTATTGGCTGGATAGCTCATAAAAAACTCCAATAAAAAAGCGGCCCGGAGGCCGCTTGTCAGCGATAAGGAAAGGTTTAAAGGCGGATTTTGGCGGCGATACCGCGCAGCTGATCCACGCCGTTCACGCGGCGAATAAAGCGCTCTGTGTCGATTTCGAACAGCTCCCGGCCTTCAAGGGTTTGCTTGTAGTAGTTGATCGCGATTTCGACCGTTGTCGCCTTCTCAGACAGCGTTTGATTGTCCCGGGCGTCAGGGGTGATCTTCGAGACAAAGCCCTCAATCTCGTCAATCGACCCCAGCGCCCCGCCGTTGCTGAGATAGCCCTCGTAAGCCGCAAAGCGGTTACGGTTGCCCGTCACAAAACCAAAGCGGGACAACATGTCCGCATCGATGCCGTAAAACTTGATCTGACAGGTGAGCGCCTCCATGCCGTCATCCATCGGCGTCGGCGCGTCCTGCGCGCCGGTACGCAGGTCCGTTTTAACAATCGACAGTTCCGGCGGCGTATACTCATGCGCGCCCTGAATACGGAAACCGCCGGCGAAAAACGTCCAGGCCCTTAACGTTGTTGGTTGGCTCATACAGTCCCCAGCTCCTCTACAGCATATTTGTTGTTAATGCGGACCCGCATCGTGATCCGTTCCGTCGGCGACTTTGGCCCAAAATCGTAATCGATATAGACTTCGCCGGCCGCCAGGGTTTCGGCTGTGTTCAACTCCTCATCCAGCCAGGCGCGCCCGCCAAAAATGGCCTTGAGTTTGGTCAATGTGCGCATGTAGGAGTTAATCGTGCCCAGGATGTCATCGATGTTTTCGAGATCCAGCGGGCGATCGACGTACAGCAATACAGTCTCCTGAATGCTGTCCTCGATGACGTCAGCCGTTCGGCGCACAGACTCAAATTGCCATTGCGGATCCTTGATGCAAAGGCGGTTCCCCCAATGGCGAAAACCATCACGGCGGATAATTGTTGTGACGTTTTCCATATTCAGGAGGTTAGCCTGGCAGTTGCGATCGCCGAGAATAAACTCGTCAACCTGTTCAACGCCGAGAATATTGGCGATCGGCTGATTCGACTTACTCCACCACCAGCCCTTTTCCAGGTCGATTTTGGCACGCAGGCCGGCCGCACAGGCGGAGTAAGGGCGAAATGCAATCTCACCGTTGGCCTTCACTTTCGAGACGCGGGGGCGTAACAGCTCAACCCGGGCGCCGTACATCTGGCGGCGGGTCACAACCTCTTGCGGCGTGGCCATCGACTCACAATCCACATAGGCCACTGCACGCAATTTGTTTGCGGCCGTCTCCAGCGCCTTCCCGATCGCGTCATCTTCACTAAACCCCGGGGCAATCAAGATCCGCGGGCGGTAGCCGGTGATTGATTCACTTTGCGACCAGGCACCCATTGCGGCGATCAAGCTGGCCCGGGTATTCACGTCAACATCAAATTTTTGCTCTGTAAGAAGTTTGGCGCCGCCCTCTGTAGTTAAGGCCTCCCCTTTCTCAGTGCTCAGCACGCCGGCGGACTTCCCTTCTTCTTTGTCAGCTGCACGCACGACAATGATCAGCGCGTTCGTTTGATCGGTGATATCCGTGATCGCCTCGCCCAGCGTACCACCAGCACCGAGGGCGCTGAGTTGAGTGCCCCCAATGACGGCAACAGGCGTATTGACAGGAAACGGCTCATCGGTCCCGCCGGTTAACAGGGCAGTGAATGGCGCCACAATCCCCGCCGCCGTCGTTTCTTCGGCCTTGATTTTGCTATCGGCCACGGCATTCACCGCTGTCACCACGTCGGCCGTCGTCGCAGTCACAGCGCCTTTATCATCTGCAGCCAAGATGATCGACAGCACGCCGGCCGCATAGCTGGCCGAGGTTTTCACGCCGGCGGCGCCGGCGACAGCTTCAACACTGTACTGATTACCCTGGCGGCCAGGGTCTACCGCTCTGAATACCAGCTCGTTATCCAGTAACGGCGTCCCGGTCGTCACACTGGCCGGCGAGCCTTTCGACGCGTTCGGCGCCGTTCCCACCAGGCCGATAATCGCGGTCTGAATCGTCGTCACAGCAACAGATCCGCTATTCAGCTCTATCGTTTCAACACCATGTAATTCTGCCATTGTTATCTCCAGGCATAAAAAAACCGCCGGCGGCGGTCAAGGGAGGGGGGTTATTCAGCTGGCAATGGTGGCCAGGGAACATCTGGGGCCTTGTCGAGGCTGATACGGCTCAACATCACGCGGTATTTCTTCCACGCAGCCAGGCGCTGCTCATCGCCGGCGGCAGCAATTCCCGTTTCTGCTGCATCGTTTAGCAATTCGATTTGCCGATCTGCCTGCTGCCGCAGCTGCAGCCTCGTTACCGTCGCTTGTTCTACGGCGGCCCGCTTCATAGCATCCGTATCCGTTACCCATTGCTCACCGTCCCAGCGGTCCCATTGCGACGCCGGCGCGGTAAAGGTGCAATCAGGAGGGAGGACAAAATAAGCATTGGGAACCACCTGGGGACTCCCGTCGGCGGTGTAATACGTCTGCCCTGAACGGTCCTCAATTTGCTGCCAGGCGCCGGCGGTATACAACACAACGTGGCCAGGTTCAGGCGCCGGCGGCGCTTCGGTTACTGCCCACTCAGGAAATGCGGCCAGCTCCATCATGACAAACGGCCGGCCCTGTTCATCCCAATATGTAGCGCCGCGCACGTCGGCCACATACTTCCAGGCTTCCCCGTTCCATATTCCCGCCTGGCCAGCTTTCGGGTTGCACTTCACAGGCGTGCAATTCGCCGGTAAGCCGGTATGCGGTGCAACGTAAAAGTTGAGCGACCCGGTAAAAATGCCTGCATCATCAAAACGGTATACCCATACCCAGCGCGGGCTATCAGAAAATTCAAAACTATCAGTCATGCAAGCCTCACGATGTAGTTAAAAGCGATGTTATCAACGGTATTTTTTGCAGCCCCGAATGCATCGATGCGCAGGCCGTGGCCGTGCGGACCAAGCCAAAGAGAGTGTTTATGAGGCGGAACTCCTTCAATTAGCCCGTAGTCCGTAAACTCTTTTGACTGATCAACTGAATGCCTGTTGCTCGTACCGCCATCCAACGCAGTATTGGACGGATAGGACCGCAGGCGAGGACTATAACCACCGGTTTCATTCGTTTCTCGCGACCCTAAATCAGCCGCATAGACCTCCCCGCTGTGGCCGTGGCTCTTAACCTGCCCCTCTGCCCAGGACAATACGGCGCGATCATCAGGTTTCCCCATAATAGTTAGGCCTCGCATATCTGGAAAAACCCCAGATGGGAAGGCCTGCGCCGTGCGCGGATAGGCGTTTTTATCGAAAGCCTGCCCAACCATGAAGGCATGATCTATCGGTGGGGTATCACCAGAAAAAGGCAGCGGAACGATCGGCTGCAGCTCCTCTATCGCGAACGTACCCGCTTTACTTCTCAGCCCCCCGCTCTGTGTATCAAACTCCCAAATACACTCCATCCCGCTATCACCGATTGCGTGGATAACAGGATGAGCGTGCATATCTGTACCCGGCATAAGGTAGCCAAAGCTAACGGCCGTCGGCCACCCTTTGCCTTTTCGAGTCCCTCGCCCTTTAACCAGGGGGATATAAGTGCTTCCAGGTGTCACGGACCAGTGATAATCAGGCGAATAAAATGGGGCGTGGTTGTCCAATTGCTCCTTGTACATGCCTGCGCCGGCCGGTATGCCGTTCGTGCCGTTTGCCTGGAACATTGGGGCGCCTAGATCCCCCGTCGCTGTGTCGCCCTTCCTGAAGAGATAGCGGGCATCAGCCTCTTCAATCGTCAGCACCGAAATATTGGGGTCAATCTCGAGCACCACGCTTTCGGCATGTACCAGCGGCATAGCAAAGTTCACCACCAGCTCTTTTACGATCGAGTCATTTTGTTCCGGTAAGTAGGTGTCTGGATAGGCGCCATAGGCAATCAGAACGCCGGCGCTACTCATCAGCCCAAACTCCCGAACCACTTTACCCGGGTGCTTACGGGCGTTAATCACCGCCTGGCCGGCAATCATGCCGCTACCCGATTCCCCCTGCGTAAAGGGCACATCCCCAAATTTATTGACCAGTTTGGTTACGGCAGGGTCAGGGGTCACAGAGGCCCCGCCACCATCACCGAACGCGACGATCGGGATAGTGACCACCTCACCGGCCTGATAGGCCGCCTCTATCGCCTCGGCCCCGACGGCGGTTAAAATTAATCCTGCTGCCATTATTCACTCTCCAGTTCAATTACGGCGGCCGTGCAATATCTGTCCGGGTTAGTCAGCCCCAGATTTTTCCCTCGGCCATACTGCAAAATAATGGCCCACCGGGTACTCTCTGGATTTGGTCTTCCCGGGGTGTCTGTGACATACAAATGCCGGTCTGTGTTATCTTGCAGCCATCCATACACCACCATGTTTCCCCACTCGTTCCACAGCGCACCATTACCTCGCGGAGCAAATTCGTTGCTCTTTAGCGATAACTCTTTTTCATGTGGCCAGCGGCCGTTGTTCGACGCCAGAAAAGCAGGCATATCGGCCTGATACATACGCTCGGGGGTTGGTATGAGATAAAGACGCGGATTAATCGTGTGTACCAGTTCGCGGCCTTTGGCGTCAGTTGCAATGATTGACACTTTCCCCGGACCCGTAATGGTTACCGTTCCGTCAGACGCCACCGTAGCCGGGCCATCCGCCCGCCAGGTTATCAGGCCAAAATTGCCTTGCGCCGAGAGGGTATAGGTTGCGCCCTTAAATGATGTCGTCGGGGTAAAATTTGACGTCATCCAGCCATTGATATGCACACCGATAAATTCAAACGGCTGCAAAATCTGGATAGACTCCGACGCAATCATGTAGCCGGCTAAAATCGCCTTACCGTCCAGGTTCCCCTTAAATGTCACATCGAACCAGGAGCGCAAATTCTTACCTTTCATCACCGCGCTTTTCAGGTCCTGCACATCGCCCAACGTGATCGGCCGGTCGTCCTGCGTCACCTCAAGAGAGAACGTGTAAGGCTCCCCCCGTGGCGTCTTTTCGAACCACTCGATAACATCGCTGGCGAACGGCGAGGAGGACAACGACATTTCGATCGCCGCCCGCGTACCTCTATGCCGATGGATATAGGCAGCACGGGCAATAGCCGCCCGTTTCTCCTCCTCCGTCCAATCCGTATTCCAGGTGTCCACGCTGTACTCCCACGCCAGCCACGGCAGCAGCTCAACGGGACATAACGCCGGGTTTTTCACTATCCGGATCAGGTCCGGGATAGAGAGCACCTCTTCAATTGTCGCGCGCTCCAGGGCGCGCTCTGCCGGAATGGCATTGGACGGGAGGAGGGTTTTAAATTTATTCGGCATTGATGATCACCTTACGCAGCGTCACTTTTGAGCATCGCGGCGCCTGCCCCATTCCCATGCCGATATCTGCAGCAGGTGAAAGCAGCTTTACCGTCACTATCCCGGGCTGATGTAAGGCGCGGTCTATGGCCGAACGTGAAACCAGCCGGCCGAGGCGGTGAACAATGGCCAGGTACTTGTCCAGCGCATCCTCCGCCGCTTTCATCACCGTGTCAGTGTCCGGGCCGTAGGGGATCTGGATATCTGCGGTCACTTCAAAATCCACCAGTTCCGCCGGCTTTACCGTGACAAAATCGGTCAGCGGCCGAACCTCTTTTTTATTGACCGCCTCGGCGACCTTCTTCAGCACCTCGGCCGAAGGGATCCCCCCGTTGGTGCGGGACAACACATAGAGATAGACCTCGCCGAGAAGCTGGTGATCTTCAGGGCCGTATGCGCGGACGTCGAGCACATCGGGATCGGCAGACGCGGCAAAAAACGTATACGCATTTTCAGCGCCGGCGGTACTTAAACGGGACCACGCCAGCTGTATTCGGGTACGAAATGCCTCATCATCTTCGAATACCGGTTCAACCGGCGGGACCGCACTCGGATCCCCGGGCTTTATCAGCAGCCGCTCCACATCAAAGTTGGCGCCGATCTGGTCAAGGTCATTCCCTTTCGCGCTGGCCAGCAATACAGCCCGAATGGAGTCATTCATGCCCTGGCGGATCAGCGTTGAGTGATACGCCAGGGCTTCCCCTTGTTTAAAAACGGGGTCAGACTCCAGCAAGGCATCATAAACCGGGTCCAGCTCGCGGAGCCGCGCCAGCCAGCCGGCAAAAATCAGCGCCGGATCGGGCATCTTTACCGCATCGGGTACGGGCAGCTCCGACAGGTTAATCGTTGCGGAATTGGTCGCCATTTATCGTTAGCTCCTCCAAAGTGATCGGGTAGCCCGTTTCTGTGTTGATGCCGTAAATCGTCAGGTCAAATTGCCCGGAGCCGGAAAACTGCACCGTCACCGATTTAACCTGCAGGCGTGGCTCCCAGCGAGCCAGGGCGCCGGCAGTCGCTGCGATGATATGCACGCGAGTGCTTTCGTCCTGGGGATTGTCCACCAGGTCTAACAGGCGGCTCCCGTAATCTCGCACCAGAACGCGACTACCGATCGGCGTTGTCAGAATGTCAAAGACGGACTGGCGCAGGTGCGCTGTCCCGGCCAGGCGCTTGCCGCTGGCCGCATTAACTCCCTGCATATTGCCCCCATAAAAAAACCCGCCGGAGCGGGTTACATTTCGTTGTTCGGTTTATCGGTGTCCCCACCGTGGGGATCGCGATGGGTGTGAATATTGAAAATTTCTCTGACCCGCGCCAGCGTGCTTTTGCCGTCGGAAATATCCCCCGTGGCGGACAGGTCGCCGGTAACGGCAGTGTCTGCCTGCAGTTCCGTTTTGCCTTTCACCGTCAGCGTGTCCGTTATTTCTACCGGACCGCGCAACGTCCCTTTACCGATGATTTCATAGGTGCCGTTTTCGGGGAGTGTCAACGTAAACGCGTGCGTTTCGCGGTTGTAACGAAACTCGGCGCCGTCGCTGAATCGGGTGATGTGTTCCGCGTCGCTGCCTTCTGGCGCCGGCATGGCGCCCGTATTCCAGCCAGGGAAAACGCGGCCGTTATTCAGCTCCCCGCTTTCTGAAAGTACCGTAACAGGATCGCCCACTGCACAGGGGTTTGAGTCACTGCGATGGGCGCCGGCGAATCCCTGACATAACGGAAGCCAGGTTGTAATATTCTCGCCAATCTCCACGCGGCAGAATGGCTGAGGACCGTGCTTTACCGAATGAATAACCCCTCGGCGGACCATGTTGGCAACCCGGCGCTGCAGGTCTGATAACACGTCATCACTCATCGCCGGCGCCCTCTTTTTTCTCGTAAATAAGGCGATAATCGTCAACGTGCGCGCGGCCGATGTTTGGCGCCTTGCCCAGAAAGACCTTTTTCAATGGCCCGGCTTTCGATTCAAACGGATCTTCGCCCATCGCAGCCACCTGGCTGAACGTGACACGCCAGACGATATAATCTTCCATTGCGATATCAAATTCATCCGGGCCAGCTCTGACAAACTCCGCCGGCTCCAAGCCCTCAAGCCCAAACGTTCTCCCCTGGATCCATTGGCTCAAGTCCGCGGCCGCCGTTCGGATGTAAACCTGGGGCTTTGTGATTTCGTTTGTGCCGGCACGGTCAACGACAACAAAGAGATCATGCTCAAACTCAACGCGCAGTTGGCCATCCGAACCGGGGGCATTTTCCCAGCCGGCGATCGACAAATACACCGCCGGCGTTTCCAGCTGCGTCACTACTTCCGGGTAATCATCTGCATTGGCTATCCACTCAATTTCGCGCAGTGCGGACAATATCGCGTCGTGATAACTCGCCATTAAAATCGGTGTTGGCATAAAACCCTCACACGTTGATCCGCGCCTTCACGCGGCCTTTTAAATCCGTTTCAAAGTGATGGAAGAAAATCCGCGCCACGTCCGAAAATGCGTTGTCTTCGATGTAATCCAGCATCGGAGCATAGATATCTACCTCGGCCTCTTTTGCGCGGCGGGTCTGAGGGTCGCGGATCAATACTGTCCGACGGCCGGCGCGCGTTCGGCCCACTTCACCATCAGGGAAGTTTTTTGCAGCCAGCAAGGCCCCTTTAGGCTCAAACCCAACTTCAGCGGCGGCCCGGCGCCTGGCTGCGATAAATCGCCCCGTTCTCGGGTCCCGACGGTCATGATGAGGCCGGATCCGACCTTTTACCCGGCCTTTCAAGTCCTTCACCTTGATAGCATTCAGACCAAACCACAATTTACCCTCGTCCAGCTGGGAGCCACGGGTTAGGCGAAACGACAGGAGACGCCGGCGGATCATGGATTGGTTGCGCGGCGCTATGCCGGCCTTCATATCGGCAACGACACGCTTTCGCAACGTCACGGCAGTACGGTTTAATGCCCGGGAGTAGGCGCGCAAATACTGCTTATGGTTCGCGCCGGCGGAAACGGCTATTCGCTGTAGCACCTGCAGATCGATATCAAACGGCAGATCACGCCTTAACCTGCTTTCTCGGGCCATTATTTACTCCATTTATCGATCGCTGGCTGTTGTCGCCCAGGCTCCCCTCTGGCAAGGCGAACCCGCGTTCGGCCTTCTTCATTCGCCCCGATGTGCGTCACCCAATAACTCACGCTATCAATAAGCACCTGGCAACGGTTTTTCAGGCCGAGAATATCCCGGGTATACGCGCTGATTGCTGGCGATCGGTCATCGATTTCACCACCGCCAGGGATAGTGACCAGAGCATCCGGCTCCTCAAAAATGACCGTAACGGGGCGATGTTCCGCCCCGATCACTAAAACCGCCTGCACGTCCTCCGCAAATGCACGATCAACACGCTGATCGGCTCGCCTTAGTCGTTCAGAAAAACGGGACATTTAGAACCCCAAACGCACCGGGGCCGATTCTTGCCCTGCTTCGCCATCACTCCAGGCGCTACCGGCCAGCGGAGAGGCGACGGCCTTCGCCTTGGCGCCGCCATCATCAGCTTTAGCCGTCAGCGCGCCGGTAGCATCCAAATACAGCTTATCGCCGGCGTTCCAGGTCTCATCGGCCAGTTTCGGCAGAACAAAGACCCCCACCATATGCAACACACCCCACAAACCGGCGGGAATGTCGTTATGTGCAACGCCGACCAAGCCCCCCACCGCGACAGGTTGCCCCGAAAGGACGGCTTCGGCTGTGGTGTTGTGCCAATCCAATGTTGTGCCGTCTTGCTGTAAATTCGTTGCCATATTGATTCTCTCCAGATATGAAAACGGGTAGCCGTAGCCACCCGCAGATATAAAAAAACCGCCGTATCAGGCGGTTTATCAGGCTTTGCCGGTAGACTTCACCAGGCCGCGATAGTCGAGCGGCGCGACACCGGCATCGATGCGTACCTTGAAAGCGGCCCCGTCGATAGTGAATCCCTGTTGTTGCTCCAGATAAACCGTATCGATGCCATCAAGATATGCCACCTCGATCGTGTCCTTACCCTGCGCGGCCGTCAGATACCAGGCATCAGCGCTATTATTATCAAGACGCGCCTCCCCGATCACTTCGACAAAGTTTTGAATTGGGTTGCTGATACCGCTGTTTGCGTCGGCACCCGGCACACTGACCGATTTAATCAGCTGATTCGCTTTGGATTCCAGCGCTATCGGCGTCAGCATGAAGGCAGGGCGGATATTGAGCTGGCGCTTGCCGTTAGTCTGCAGCAGCATCGCCTGACGCGCTTTATCCAGGCCGTCGATCGTCAGCGGCTGATTGACCAGGTTTTTGTGTTCGGCACTGAACAGCGCTTTTTTGTCGCTCATGGCCGGGTTAGTGGTCAGCACCGCCCACACCAGATCGCCGACGGTATAACGGGCGGCGCCGCCCATCATCTGCGGGATGCGGGTTAACATATCCATGTCATCGTTGATAATGGTCTGGCGATCGATACTGAACAATTCGCCGTAGGTGGCCAACGCGATAGGCTCCCCTTTATCGCCGACTGTGACATATTTGTATTCAGCCCCCGGGCGAACCTCGCGCAGCTTGTCGAGCGCCCCCAGGCCCACACGATGAGCCGTTTTGAAGTCGGTCAGCGTGCCTTTACGCGTCCAGCGATCGAAACTTTCGTTTGCCTCTTCCCAGCCCAACAGCGCCGACTTGTGCGCCACATCCATCAGGATGTTGCCAAAATCCGAACTGGAATGCGTGAAGGCCAGGCCAACCATAGTTTGGCCAGACATACCGGAAACCCCGATACCGCGATCGGCTAAAGATGCCCGCGCCAGCTCGCGCAACGTCATTCCCTGGTAAGGGTTGTCTTTTTCTGCCTGCGCATGGCCGGCACGGCTCATCACCGACGCGCGAACACCATCGCCGACCAAGTTACCATTGCCGGCATAAATGTGAGCGCTGGCGCCACCGCTCGGCGTAGTCCCTTCCGCCAGCTTCGCCAGAAGGCGATCTTTTGCCGTACCCGCATCACAACTCATGTCGTTAACGCATTCAGAGCACAGGGCCGCCAAATGAGGGAACCCCTCAAACACAGCTTTCACCGCCGTAACACGCGCGGTATTGTTGGCCTGCAGGGTTTGCTGCAGCTGCACAGCCAACGCGTTGACGTCGATCTGCGTCGCCGCTTGAGTCGTCACTTGAGTCGTGGCTTGGGTTGTGGCCTGTGTCGCATTGTTTTGCGCCGCCTGCGTTGTCGCCTGAGCGCGCGCCCCAAAGAGAGAATTGGCTTCTTGTGGCATATTTTGGTAATCCTTCAGTTTATTTTGATTAAGCGATGCAGCTGCATCGAGTGGTTCTTCAAGCACGTCGGCGAAGCCTTTGGCCACCGCCTCCGCACCATCCATCCAGGTTTCAGCTTTCAGCAATGCGGCGATTTCATCGCGGGAGAGACCCGTTTTGGACATGTACGCGGTCAGCATCATGTTTTCATTGCGATCCAGGAAGTCGGCATAGTCCCGCATTTCATCCGAGTCCCCCGCCATACCTCCCCACGGTTTATGGATCATCATCCAGGCGTTGGAAGGCATATGCACCGTGGCATTAGGCAGACACGCAATCACCGACGCCATGCTCGCCGCCAGCCCATCGATATAAATATCGACGGTCCCTGTCAGCCGCTGCATCGTGTTGTAAATGGCGAACCCATGCATAACATCCCCGCCTGGGCTATGAATATGCAGCTCGATGTTTGTCGCCTCAAACACCCCGGCATCACGGCAATCATTGATAAATGACTGCGCAGAGATCCCCCACCGGCCGATCTCTTCGTAAAGATAAATTTCTACGCGGCCAGGGCGCCCAGCTGCAGCCCGGATTTCATACCAACTTTCATTATTTACAGCATCAATCCCGCTCAGGCTTGCCTTTGGCGCCATCCACTGCGGGGGTTGTGTCTTCTTCATTCGCTTTAGCTCCTGAGTCATTGGCGGCGTCAGAATCCAGCACCAGCCCATTTTTGCGGTTAAACTCAATTTCCCGCACGCGCTGGCGCTTAATCTCTTGAGGGGACTCACCCCGCGCGCGGATCCATTCGGCCTCTGTTCCAGCCCCACCCCTAACAATCGCTTTCCAGGCTTTGGCCTCCTTCTCCGGATCGATCCACGGCATCACCGGCCCCAGGTAGAGCGCGTTATAGAGCGTGGACATATCAACATCATCGGGAAGTTTAATTTTGGACAGGCGCAGCATATCGACCCACGCCCGATAAATCGGCCGGCTTTGTTGGCCTACAAACCAGTTTTGCAGGACGTAATACCCCTCAAACCCTTCAACCAGTTCCTGACGCTGGCTGGAATAACTGCCGTTGTAGTCCCGGGCAATACTCGAATAGCTCCCTCGAGTCCCGCCGGCAACCGCGCGTAACTGACCGTTACGGAACTCATACAAATGCACATTGGGGCGATTTGACTCCACCATGCCCAGATCTTCACCGGGGCGCAGGTCGTCATAAATCACCCCAGGCGCGATATCGAAATGGCGATGTGTCCCTGGCTCAGAATATTCCCCATCCTCTCCCTGACTCGCATCGCCACGCTTGATATAAAACCCCAGCGAGGCCGCAATACGAGCGGCAACGCGCTCGGACTCCTCATAGTCCTTAATGTCTGACAGCCGCGTAATGACGCCATGCAACAGACTGACGCCACGCAGCTGATGGAGACGCTTGCGCATGGCCAGGTGCAGCATGTTCTCTGCCGGCACACGTTTGGTTGCGGTAGACATTCGGAGAGAGCTGGCCGGGTGAGCCTTGTAAACGTTGAACGCTACCGGCCGCCCCCAGCCATTCACCTCGATCCCCTGCACAACATTCCCACTATTGAGGCTGTTCAGGTTCATCGGCACAAAATCGGCTTCAAGACACTCCAGGGAAAGCGGTACGCTGGTCGCATGACTTAACCCAGACACAGGGCCTCGCACCAGCTGAGTAAACACCTCTCCATCACGCAGCGCCGAGCGCAAGATCAGCCGCTCCATTTCGGCCCGGGTGAACATTCCCGTCACCTCGGGCCTTACAGACCACTCCGACCAATGCTTAGCCAGGATCTCCGCACACTCTTCATGCAGCGTGCCATCATGGCGCAGGGGTTGAGGCTCCACCTGGATCCCATTAGAGCCGATCACCCGCTCTTCCAGCTTGTCGAGGATGCCGATCACAATGTCGTGGTTTTCATCCAACCACCGAGCTTGTTCTCGCAACGACACGCCGGAAGCAAACACAGCCGTATCTGCTGCCCGCCCCTCTCGCTTCGCCTTGTGCAATCGGGATGAATTCGTCGCTTCATAGGCTTTTAACTGGTATCGGCTTCGCGCGCGTGACAAAGCCCACCCAGGCGCCAGCGCACCGAGTGTTTTTTCGAATATCCCCATGTATTACCTACAAGAAATTAACGAGTTTATACCCACTGCCGCGATTGCTTGCCTTACGCAGACGCCGCTCCCAATATTCCAACTCTGCTCGCATGGCGGCCGGATCATGATTGGTAATCGCTCGGCCATTGACTCCAGTGAACGACACGGCTTTTCCGTCCAATGAGTCGTTGTAATATTTTCGAACCAGTTCAAGCTGAGCCTGAATTTCTTGCCGGGTCATAGCCAACCACCTCCCCCCGTCCCGGAACCCGAACCACTCAGCCAGCTGCCACCGGCCGCCTGTTGGGGTGCGGCAGGTTTCGCCTCAACTTTGGGTTTTCGTTTCGCCACCACAACCTCCCGATGCGAATCTTCGTTAAAAATATTGGGGTTTGTATCTTGAGGCTCAGCCCAGGCCGGCGGCTGGTCCCACTTAATACGCTCATAACGCCGGAGCATGGCCACGGCGTGGGCATAACAAAACAGGTCAAAAGCCTCATTATTGCCCTTGCCCGGCTTTCGCCATTTGCCATCTGCGCCGCGTTCTTCATACGTCAGCTCGTCAAAAAACCATTCACCGAGCCAATTAGGGAAATGAATATACCCAGCGCCCGGAGCCTCACGGCTCAGCGAGCTGCTTAGTTGATCTTTCAGCGCGTCGGTTTGCAGCAAATACACCGGCACATCACCGCGCGCAGAGGCACGGCGATCACTGCGATCGGTATTGTCCGGGTGAGTTTTCGTGATGGTTTTTTGGCGGCGGTTACTGTCCCCTTTGATGAGGTACACACGTTTATGCACCCCATCACGGCGACACTGGCGCCAAAACTTATAGGCATTGTCGGTAACACCGTCTTCACCGCCCGTGTCTACCGCCATTGCCAATATGGGCATTCGCTTATCCGGTTGCTCCTGCAGCCGATAGGTTTTATCGAGCACATCGCTGATCAGCAACTGCCAATCCTCCGGGTAAGCACCAGGATGAATCGGCAACGCCTCACCGGTTTCAGCATCGCACCGCATAGACTGCTTGATGTTGTAGCGGTCAACCAGCCAGCGCTCCCCGTTCTCGCCATATCCCATGATTTGAACCACAAAGCGGCGGTTTTTGCCGCCTTGCACATCCACGGCAGCCAATAAAAACCGGACCTTTGGCGGCACCAGGCGTTTACCGTAATCCTCGACACGCGCCAGCAGTTCCTCACTGCGACGTTGTTCCGATGCCGAACGCGGCAAATAAGGGCGCCCCCAGTCGGTATTTATTACCGTCTTGAGCGCTTCCTCTGCGCCGGTTGCCTCATAATCCTGCTCAGCGGTCAGCAGTTTGTAAACGAGCTGCGCCCATGTCTGGTAAGCCGCCGCTGGACCTTCCATCCAAAACGACGCTATGCGTGAACGGCGAGGCTCACCGCCCCGATTGCCTGCTGAGTCGATACTCTCCCCTTCACGCAACCAAACGCCCTTTTGATTCAGCGCGCGCTTATGCTCGGCGGTGATCGTCTGATTGCAGTGAGGACAACTCATGTAAGCGGCCTCACTGGCTTTAACCGGGTCGGATACCTCACGATAGCCGGCCATAACTTCCAAAATCGGCTGAAAATACTCTCCGCAATGCGGACAAGGCCAATACCATTTACGGCGATCGCCACGATTAAATAGAGAAAGAATACCGGTAGTTGGCGGCGCCTCATGCTCTGATCGCCGGCGCCATTTCGAATCTCTGATATCTCGCCCTGGGGAACTTTCTACCAAGGTCATGCCCGCACTCATAAACGTTGTCGTTCGTTTTGAGGCCAGTAAAAACCCATCGCCCTCGCCATCAATATCTTCCGGCATACGGTCGTAGTCAGTCAGCGCTACGCACTTGTAATCGGAGGATGACATGATATTGACTGAGGGCCATCCCAGCTTGAGATAGTTACCCGCCAGAAAGGTCCGGTCGTGAACGTTATTATCGTTACGGCGTGGGCTTAACCGCTTGGCAACTTCAGGGCTAACACGAAACGTCCGCGATAAGCGTTTTTTGGAGTGCTCCCGCGCCTTTTCCTCTGAGATCTGAACCACCAACATATCGGCAGGATCACAAACGATGTTGTAGACAACCCAGCCATCTATCAGGCCGATTGTTTTACCCGTTCGGGCGGGACCAACAAAGATAACTGCATCGTATTCACGCGAAGCCAGGCAGTTCATCGGCTCAATCACATACGGCGCCACGCTCGGGTCCCACTTAACAGAGTTGCCCGCGCCCATAGGCACATGCATAAACTTTTCAACAGCTTCAGCAACCGGTATGCGGCGCGGAGCCTGAATAATACCGGCCATATTTCGCCGGGTTTCTGCGGCTGATGCCTGTGCGACCATTACTCCTCCTCGGGCATTTCCTCCTCAATCTCTGTATCAGCGTTCATAACCTTCAGCGCTATCTGATCGCGCAGGTCATCGATAATGGACTGCACCCGAGAAACTGCGGATGGAGCCAAAGCACAGTCACGCTCCAGAATATCCGGCAAGGTTTCCAGTACCTGGACCATAGCTTTAGCCATATTTGAAAATTCACGGGTCACATCAGCTGCGGGGATCAGCTCGCCGATCTCCTGCTCAAATTTGAGGCGTTCCCGCTCTGACTGAAACCAGGCTTTCCTGTCCATCGGCTGCATTTCATCAACATCAGCCACAGGCGCAGATTTCACCAGTTCAGCTAGCACATCCGGCAACGTGTAGAGCTTCAATTTGGCATTACTGCCAGGGGCTGGCTCGACGTTTTTCAGTCGTGCCGCGATGGTTTGCCGATGTGATCCCGTAATTGCCGCCAGCTGATTCAGGTTCAGCCTGACGTTCTCCAATTCTTTATCCATGATGGTGAACACTTTTTATACGATTCGACATCTTGAAAAATTTATTTCAAGTAAAAACAATCAAGTGAACACATGATGATGATGTCAATAAAATGCGAAAAACTAGTCGATCCCCGCGTGTCTCAGCCCCCTCGGTGTTCAAAATCGCGGAAGGGACCCATAAAAATGAGATTCATTCTCATTGTTTGAGTCAATTTCCAAGAGGTGGCGCAGGAGGTGGCGGCGGTTTAACGAATGGGGTTTCGATATCAGCAGGCTTTTCTATGAATCCGACACCATGCTCTATCTGAAATGCTTCTGATAGAGTTGCGTCTCGCCAGGCTGTTTCGTACCTGCGCGCTGTAACCTGTGCGCCCGCTGTAATGGTTTTCTTTTCCAGCACAACCTCCACCTGCAGCACAGGTTTACCTGTCACCAACTGACGCCGGCCGCGCGCTCTCCCCGTGATGCCTTTCTCGCTAACTACTTCATGCGTCATTGGTCTGTGCATTATGAAGCCTTAGTTGATTGTTTTATCGTCCGCAGAGCGTCGGCTTCCTGTAACCCCTGAAGTTGCCTATTCAGCTTGTCCACCGTGACCAGTAGCGGCTCAAGCCAGTAAACAGCCTGGCCGTATGTCAATCGGCAGCCGGCGGCAGCGGCGGCGGAATCTGTTGCAGTAGCGCCGGAGGCAAGGCCTGGCACTGCGCCGGAACGTAGACGGTTCGCGTAGTCGAGCACGCGGTGAGCGACAACAGGATCAACACACTGCCGGCCAGCCGGGTCACGCTTAACAATCGTGCGGATTTCATTCTGAGCCTCTTCTGACTTTAGGCCGACGGCCATTTGATACCCGGCCACGGCGCCGGCGATTTGGTTCATCCGGTTAAACTGAAGCGCCTGTGTTGCGATAGTTTCCCCCTGCAGAGAGTTATCGGCCTGCAGCTGCCGCGCGCGCCCCTCGGCCCTCTCCGCTCGTTCTGAGTAGTACGAGACAGACCACAGACAAATAGCCAGGGCAGCGACAAGCGCCGCCCCCACGCCTAAGCGCCAGTTTTTGAGCAACGCGCCGGCAATCATGCGGGGATCTCAACGTGTGGAGCGTCCAGGAACTTCGCCGGCGGGCCTTCTGGATTATCCGTCCAGGTGATACCAAATCGCAGCTTTACGCCCAGCTCTTGGCCAGCCTGGCGCATCGCCACCAGCACCGGAAGCCAACACTTATAGTTGTTCCAATCGGCGCCAACCGGTAGCAAATCCACCGCATTACCAGACAGGTGCCGGCTGTTCATGGTCTTGCTAGCGCCGGCGTTAAACAATTGCTGTTGCCTTGCCTTGGTGCGCAGGCCTTCAATAACGGAAAAATCAACCGGTGATAGCTCAAGGGCGCGGCGTACAACGGCCACCAGCTCGGGGTTAACACCAACGAGGTTTTTCTCGCTGCGTTGGCTGAAGAGGTAATTAGCGGTCATTTTTCGGTTTATCCTTCTCTTCCATTGGTACATGCGTTTTCATGCTGGAAAAGGCGCGCAAAATGGCCAGGCAACGCTCTACACCTATCCCACCAATCACAACGCCAATCAGTAATGCGTTGTCCTGGCTCATTCCAAATAGCTCCAGGGAATTGATGACGCCCATCGAGATCAGCAGGCAAATGGCGCCAGCATAAACAGCATCCATCCATGACTTGCCATCGCGCAGCGTCAGTAAGGTAGCCATGCCAAACGCAGCGAACGATCCATAAAGCACGGGGGCATTAGTTTTCATCCACAGCAAAGTCGCCTCCAGGAATCCCGGCGGCAGGTGTTGGTTATTCATTGCCCGGCTCCGGGTATCAGAAAGAGAAAAGGCCACGCATAAGCGCAGCCAGCAAAGAAAAAGCCCCGGCGGGTCAGGCTAGGGCTTTTGGGGGCTGAGGTATGTCTGTACCGAGAACGCAAAAACATCACGTTATGAAAAAAGGTATAGCAAAGGCTCAAATCTGTCAATTCATTTTGAAGTTATGCCAACTCATTTTGTGGTTAAACTCTTTTTTTCGAACAGATTGCGCATAAATACAGCTATCGATTTATGAAGAGGAAAAGAAAGTTGACGGTCTTAATAGGGCAGCATACTTTAATGCCTGCATTACTAGTAAAATTTATACCTACTTAAAAAGAGATTGAATAAAATGGCAAAAAAACCAAAAGTTATACCTCCTTCCGTGCCCTCTACTGCTCCAGTTATTGGCAATTTGGTACAGGATTTACAATTGACCGATTGGAAAGCATCCAGTAAATCGGGCCAAGTCACGGTATCCGGCATCAGTGGAAGAACTGGCCAACACGTCCGCGTTACCACCTATGAGGGACCAGGCTTCACAGAGCGCACTGTTTCAACTTGCGATCCAATGTCTTTGGAACAGCGCCGGCAAGAAACGCAACGCCTGCGGAGCACGGGTTTGAGCCAGCAACAAATTGCCGACCGCTTAGGCGTATCTCAGAAAACAGTTAGCAACGACTTGAAAATGAAATAATGATTATCCCCCGCTGTGACACGTCACATTAATTTGCCGTGACGCGTCACAAGGTTTTAAGCACCAGCTCTTTCCATATCAACGTTTGAGCGCATACCGCTTCACCATTTCGCCAACACCCACCAGCAGGCCCAGGCATCACCTCGCCACACGTCGGACAACTCTTTTTCGCCAGCTCCGCCAGCTTCAATTTTAATGACCGGTCATCTTGAACGAACAATAATTCAGCGTATTCCTCCACGGTATACGCCGCCTTTCCTGGCCGACGTAAAGCCGCGTTTCGCCGGTACGCTTCATACTGCGCCTCTGTGACCACCAGCTTTATAACGCGCTGGCCGCCGGCTTTCAGTTTTTCCCGGGCTTCCCGGTCGCGCCGGCGCTTCTCACGCTGGCGCGCTGCAGCCCGCTCCCTGGTGTCAGCCATCGGCGCGAAGTTTCCCCGTTGCTACAAGCCGCTGTAGCTCCTCCTCGGCCTTCTCGCTCCACTTCTCACCGTGTTCCAGGTAATGCCCCAGCATGAAGTAAATCACAGCGGCCTGTTCGGCTTCTGCCTTTCTCGGGATGTCATGGCCACCAGCTCGAAGCGCCGCCGCCAGGTGAAAGCATTGGAAATTAGGGCGTCCGAGGATATCCGCTAATTCAGCCGTCAAAGGCGGGAGTTTGCCCAGGCCTGGAGCTGTTGCCTTCAGGTCTTCAATTTGGCTGCGCAGCCCCTGCGCGCAGTCATGTGAACCACTTAAACCACGCTGCCAGCTAAACCCACAATCACAGGTAAAGGTGTTCCCTTGTTCGGTTATTTTCATTGCTTCGCGGCTCCCTCACGATAGCCCTTTATGTAGTCCAGCGCCTTCAGAATCCCCCAACCGTAGAGGCTGAGTAATACACCAGCGATGAAGTAACCAAAAGGCCCAGACCCTGTGACTTTAATGTCAGAGACAACAAGCACCGCCGCTACAAAAATTAAGGTGCGAATAACACCGATAAATATGTTCATCACTCGTCTTTCCTCATTCATGATTGAATTGCTCCATATGTCGCAACAGTGAACACGATAGGCTTAGCTAACGCCGCTGGGTTCGGGGTTTCCAGCCCTATACAACTTTTCACCAGCAGGGAAAGCAAAAAACAGGCAATCACTTTTGAAATTGTCATGCGCCCCTCGATCCAGTTAGCCGCAGGGGCCACCATCAGGCAGATAATCAGGATGGGCGCGCAGCCATTGTTGCAGCTGCATACGGTCCGCTTTTGATGCCTTGCGCCAGTGTGGCGACTGGCAAGCGTCCGGGCCGGGTTCGCACCACTTTTCCCACATTTCCAGGCCTGGCTCGTCGAGCTTCGCGAACGTGGCGCGCTGATAGCGTGTCCCGTCCGCCAGCTTTACCGCCCAACTGCGGCGAATGTAAACATCATCACAGGTTAGGCCACCGCAAAACCGTAGCTCGGCCCCTTCAAAATTGATTGGCTTGGCCATCAGTTCACATCCTCCACCAGCTCGCCTTTTGTTAAACGGTTCAGGTTTATCAGCGCCGCGCGCAACTCTTTTGCGTGGCGCAGTTCGCCGATCAGGCGGTGAATCTCTGACGTCATAAACTCCACAGTCGGAACCGTGATCGTTTCCATGTTTGCCATTGCCGGCGCGCGGGCCTGCGTCACATCATTTGTGCCTGAGCCACCAGCTGCAGGAACTACCGGCGGCGCCGGCGGGCTATCATCCGTTACGGCAGGCGCGGCAGGCGCGGCAGGCGCGGCAGGCGCGGCAGGCGCGGCAGGCGGCACGCTATCGCGCTTTTCTTCCAGCTTGTAGTAATTCACTCTATCCAGCGTGATCAGCCGCACGCGGCAGGCGCGGCGGTCATGAGCCAATAGCGGCCCAATATGCCCCGAACTTATCCCAGCTGCAGAGGCCAGCTCCGCAGCGGTCATTTTCCCTCGTTGCGCCAACAGTTCACGCAGCTGGGCCGACGTCACTTTTGGCTTAGCCGGCGCCGTTGGTTTTGCCGCCGGAGTTGGTTTGGATGCCGGCACGGCCGGCGGAGACATGGTTAACCTAACGGCCTCTTGCTCTGCTGCGCTTAGGACTGAATACAGCCCGTTATCAAATCCAAGCGTTCCCCGGCGATAAGCCCCAGTTAACAGCGCGCGTAACGTGGTTTCGCTCTCGTCCAGGACGTGCGCCAGCGTGTCCAACGACGACGGCCCCCGATCCTCCAGCAAGCTGATCACCTCTGAAAGTTTTACGCTCACTGTTAGCCCTCCCCTGGCGCGCAGCAGCTGCACAAATCAGCCGCCACCCAATGACAGCCACCAGCACAGCCGCGCGAATAGGAACAGCCGCACACGCGGCATTTTTGGGCCTCGTCAGGTGTAACCCGATAAACACCGGCCATATAGTCGCCAGTGCCATCGATGCGCGTCACAGTGATGTGCTGCCAGGTGCCGAAAACCTTACCGGCCAGGCGGCGCACAGCTCCTTCAGCGCTGGCCGTATTAGTTGCCTGTTTGCCGGCGTGTCTTGCGATGTATGCCCCGCTGGCGTACCGCGTTTTTACGTCAATGCTATGGATCATTCCTTTGCCCTCCCGTTGGCCGTATGGGCCGGATAAAATGCCGATGCCGGGTAATATCCGTATGCGTCGACCGTGAAGCCGCGAAACTGTGCCGGCTCATACTTCACCGCTGTAACCCCCAACTCTCGAACCCAATCAGGGAGCAAAAATTTCTGAGCAATTGGCGTTGGCCAATAGAGAAACACCCAGGAGTTAGGCTTGCGGCGGCTGAATTTATAAGACATGCCCAGCTGGCGGCGCGCGGCGTGATTAGATTTCATTGGCCACCAGCCTTAGCGAGTAGCCGAGCCAGTACCGGCGCTCCTGCAGTTGGGAATTCAGGGCGGAAGCGCCAATGTGAAATAGCGTCCAGCTCCACCAGCTCATCATGGTCTTCAGAGCAAAGCTCCCAGCTGAAAGCCTCGCGGTCCTGCGTCAGCTTGTGCGCTATGTGCTGGACGTTCCCCATACACACCACGTCTACGGGTACGCCATACGGCGGCAACTGCTCAGAAACGGGGATCCATCCATCGGCGCCAGCTGGGGCCACTATGCGGCCATCGGATAACGCTGCGGCGTAAAGGTCCTGATTGCGCTTGTCGCGCAAATTCCACTCAGCCCGGGCGGCGGCGATCAGCAATGCCAGATCATCAGCGTCGTTTATCTCAGCTGATACCTCGCCACTTTGGGCGCCGCACTCATGGCAAAACACAAAGGCTTCATACCAGCCCGGAATTAGCGCGTCACCGCGTGTTAGCGGCTTTTGCGTGGTTTCGTAGCGGATAACCTCCGCCGGGGCGCCGGCGCAATATGGGCACGCGTCCAGCTCTGCAGCTGTGATTTCACTCTTTCGGCACATTGTCGAGACGTCCTTAAAGATTTATTTAAATAAAGATTTAACGCTGCGATGCCTAAAAAAACGCCCCGGCTAGCGGGGCCAAAGACTACACACAGCAATCAGTGTTGCGACACCAGGGCGCTACCCCTGCTTACTTCCCGCCGCTCTGTTTTGGTATTGGCCGCCAGTTGCTGCGGCTCAGCCGATTCACGGGTCTTTGCGTCGGCCGGCGCTGCAGTGCGCTTGCACACATCACAACGGGAAGAGCACTGCCTTTGACCACCTTGCGCCGCTCTGCCCGTAACGTTGCCTTTGCGACCTCACTACCTCGCCGCCAGGGGAAGTTACTCAGGTGCCATGCCACATATCCGGTGCAGTGCTCTTCCCGTTGTGAAGTTGTGACGGCGGGACTTGAACCCGCATAACGTCCGGCCGGACCGCATGAGATACCCTGGGTTATGATCCTTGGGTAGCGCTCAACTCCCCACACAAGGGGCGCTCTAACCAATTGAGCTACGTCACAACTGAAAGGACACTCCAGGTCAGCGACGCCCCCGTCCTGCCATCCACCAGCGCGGCGGGAATGTCCTTTCATGTTGTGCGCCCGCCGGCATAGCGGGCGCGTCTGGAGCCTTTACCTCAACGGAACAACTTGATAGCCGTCATAGCGCGTCATGTTGCGGCATTCACGGGCGCCCCAGGCATCAGCGGCCTGTTTGGTCGGGAACGTGTTACCGTTCACCCACACGCCGCACACGCGGTATTGCAGACGGAATTTGTTAACTGCAGGCTTGCCGGACAGCTGACGCTTTAACCAGTTATTGGCGCCTTTTTCGGTTTTGAATGGCTTGCTCTTTGTGCGGGTCATCGCTGTGAAAGTGCCGTCACCGTTAGGGAAAACACCAACGCTAACGCTTTCATTGTTGCCCAGGTCGTAAGTGGTTTTTTTCATCGGGTTATCTCCGGTTTGGCCCTGGCGGTATGCCCGGCCGGTGAAAACATATTAGGACTTTTAGTCCTAACCATCAAGCTATTTTTAAAGATTTATTTAATTCTTTATTTCGTTATTCCGGGAGGTGTGCCGATGACAAAGACCCGATGCGCGAACGAGTCCGGCGCGTCCCTGACCTCTTTAATCGCTTTGTTGTTGCGCGCCTGGCACGGTACGCAGAAACCGCTACGGACATAGCGAACATTGCCCCCGCATTTCGTACATACGCGGCCGATAAATTTAACGTCCCCCGCCGCGCGCGCTGCCTGGCGATCAGTGCGCATAATTACCCAGCCCGGCCAGCACCTTCGCCAGCTCGTCACGCGCGGCCACAATTTGCCGCGTAGAGACTCCGTGAACCATTCGCAGCGAATGGCCATCCGTTAGTTTTGTCAGAATGTCGATCGCTTCCTCGATCGCCGTTCTATCATCAGCAATGCGGCGCTTTTCCATCATTCCCCCGTTGTTTGCTCAACCAGGCCGCGATAAATCCGCGGCCCTTTGCTAAGCGCCGTTTGTAGGTGCTCAGCGACATAAAAAGGGCGTGGGCTTTGTCTATCTGTCTGGCTTTTTTGTCGAGGCCCCCCAGATCCCACGCCCCGTATTCAATTCGGATTACCGTTGCCGCATTTCTATCAGCTGCAGCCAGCGCCATCACAGCGGCCTCTACGTCTGCCTCTACAGTCCACAGCGCTTGGCCACGGCCACCGCCGGAAAACATGCAGCCGGTGATCATCATCATTTCCAACATTGACCCGAAACCAGAGCCGCCATAACCATCGGCGCGGATCCATCTGGCCCACTGCTCCAGAAGGGCGTCCAGCTCATGAGGGCGCATAGCTAAACCTCGATAATGGTGATCGGGTAGTGTTGCTCCACCAGCTTTTTCTTGATTCGATACTCAGCAGTACGGACGCCCTTCACGTCGATAACCTCAACAACACCGTCAGCGCCAAAAACCACAAAATCCGCAACGTACTTCACACCGCCAGGCAGATGAAACGGCACCTGACGGAGGAACATCACAACATCGCCGGCGCGCTGCCGTAGTTTGAGCTGGCCGTAATAAGCCGCTTCTTTTTTGCTGTCGAACGTGAAGCCATCGACAACCGTTTTTTTATTCCCGTATTTCCCTGGTGTTTGGCGCAATGTCTTGTAATTCAGCATTGTTAATTGGCCTCTACCGGCATTTCGCCCAGGCTGAGATCGAAACCTATCTCGTCTTTCACGCTCTGCGGCAGACGTTCCCACGTCAACGCACACAGATAGGCGTCTGTGCCGTATTTCTCGGAAAATTTCACCGCTGGCTTGCCTACAGGGTGACGAACGGCAAAACCGGCAGGCAGGCGAGCACCGACGGGGATTACGCCTCTATGATGCGCAGCGCAAGCGCCATAGCCCCGAAAGTGACAATCGGGATCGGTACTCCCAAAATCAGGATCATGATGAAACTCAGTCCACGCGCCCGGGTTTTCAATTTCGCGGCCGTCCAGGATGCAGGCAATACAGCCAACGGATTGAATTACAGCCGTGATATACAGCCTTTCCTTTTTTGTTGGTGTGCGGCCGTTCATTGGCGCTCTCTCCGCAAAAAATCGTTAAATCGAGTGATCAGGCCAGCGTAAGCCGTGCGGGCGTATGGGTTGCTGTTCAGCTCACTGCGGGACTTGATGCCGCACAATGTGCGCAGCTGCTGCGCGGCGGCTTCTTTGTCGTTTACTGGCGTATTGGTTTCCACAGCCAGAAAGCGCCAAAATTTTGGATTTGCGCAGTAGCGCGCCGCGCCTATGACGTAGCTCATACCGCACCCCGGAAACCGCGCGCGCGGCTGTAGCAGGCCGAAAACGCTTCTTCGGGGGTAATGTATTGCCGGCGTTTCTGCTCAGACTCCAGCGAGCCAGGGCGGCAGCAGACAAAGAGATCGGCAGGTGTGATCGGGTTGTCATCAAAAAGGCTATGTAGCGGCGCGTGCGGTATGCAGATCGTCGCCTGGTGTCGGCGAAGCAAATCCAACTCGCATTGCTCGTTTATCCCTGTGACGACGATCACCAGGTCCCGG
Source organism: Serratia sp. BNK-4 (assembly GCF_048685115.1). Taxonomy (NCBI): domain Bacteria; kingdom Pseudomonadati; phylum Pseudomonadota; class Gammaproteobacteria; order Enterobacterales; family Yersiniaceae; genus Serratia; species Serratia sp. BNK-4. Next base: position 16,867 of record NZ_JBLQTM010000002.1, on the reverse strand, counting down.
GCTTTGCGGTTCGCCTTACGGTTCAATATCAGACGGCGGAGACGGGTAAATTTCTCGCCAGAATCAAGCGAATCGCCGGTGTTGTCGATGTGCTCGACGCGGTAACAACCTTTCAGGTCTTTGGCCAGCTGCCGCACCATAACTACTTGTGCGCTATGCTGGCCTCCCACAAACGCCATAAGCATCATGATAAGCCCCTCAGTGAGTCCCGGCGGGCATCGCGGATAGCCGCATGAATCTCTTCAACGCTCCCCGCGTCCTTGCCGACCTCCTCCAACACAGAGACGGCATTTCGCACCTCTTGCACGGTTACATTAGTTGTCGCCCACCGAGCAACGATCCCGGGGCCGTTCAAATTGCATCGATGCGCCGGCAGCTGCAGCTCATCAAAAACCTGCTTCAGGCGCGCCAGATTGCGAACCATTAGCGACCCCTGCAGGCGGCGCCGGCGCGGTGAGGATTCGGAGCTATTTTTTTTCGTTAAAAACAATTCGCGCATTTGGTTGATCGCCACTAAACCATCAGAAGCCTGAATAATCCGCGCCTGGTTATCAGGGCTGGGGAATCGCTCTAAACGGGACCAGGCGCCAAGAGCCGACGGGGTAAACCCGTGTTTTTCTGAGCACTTTTTAATCCCGCCTTGCTGTTTCACCCACTCTAAAAGAGTCACAGCACACCCTCAAAAACCACACTTAATTTAAAAATAACCACAATTTGAGGTTTCGACAAGCAAAAAAATTATGCAAAACTACAATTTGTAGTAACCTAACTGCAATTTGGGTAAGGGTACGTGATGAAAACTAGAGACGAACAAACTACACAAGTGATCGGCTTGCGCCTGCAGCAAAAGAGAAATCACGCCGGGAAGAGCGTGGTAGACGTGCAAAACGAGACCGGCATACCACGCAGTACACTACAGAACTATGAAGCGGGGATCCGTCAAGCGCCATTAGGTGTGATTCGAAAGCTCGCCAGCGTCTATAGGACCTCAGCGGCTTACCTGGCCGGGCTTTCTGACTATGAGGGCGACGATGAAGCCCTGGCGTTCTCCACTGCTGATCCGTTTCTTGCCGGCAAACAGACAACGAGAGATGACCCGCTGGCGTTCAATAGCTCCATGCTAGCCCAAAAGGGATTATCACCTGCAAAACTGGCACTGATTCAGTCTTCAGATAACTTCCTAGAAGAGGTGCCAAAAGGCGCCGATGTGCTTATAGACACATCCGTCAAAGAAGTTACAGCAACAGACATTTATGCGTTCAAAGATGATCGCGACAACATTATTATTCGGAGCGCACGCCAAGAAATAGGTAAATCCGGGTTTACTATCTACGCTACGAAAGATGTCCATTTTCCACCTAAATATATCTCAGGTGAGGATGACAGCATTTCGGTTTTTGGACGGGTCGTCTTTGTGGGTAGCTGGCGGTAATACCTCGGCACGGCGTTACGTCGTGCATTTTTTTACCCTCAAAAACCACAAAACGAGACCAAGACCACACTTCGAAGCGATCGATAGCGCTCAAAGAGGCCATTATGCAAGATTACAGCAATACTTCTTATGCAGATTACACCATGAATACTAACGATATTTTGTCAAAAAGCATGGCTGTAGAATCTATTCTCCTCAACGTGCTTGATCGAGAGGGAAGGAACCAAGGGGAACTATTCGAAGCTGTATTATCCCTATTATTACAACAAGTAAGGGAAATTGATAGGTTTCGAATTATATGTGAGAAAGATAACCGCTTCTCCGCCGAGCTGATCCGCATTGGCTCACACAATATCGGTGCTGTAGCAATGACCGAGCGGATCCAGGCAGAAGGGGACAAAAGCGGAGACTTGGCTGAGGCGCTGTTAACCCTCATACAAAACCAAATTTTTGAGATTCAGTTAGTTAGGAGTGAGATCACCTCATTCTAAACATACGCGGGCATAGTCGCGCCCGCAATCTTTATTTCTTTATTTAAATAAATATTTACATCCCTCTTTACACCTCCCAGGCATTGCGATAAGCTCCAATACGCTTAATCTTTAAATATTTAATTAAAGATATATTTACGGAGCCTCGACAATGACACTTTCAGTAGCCCTCGCCTCCGGTAAAGGCGGCGTATCAAAATCCACCCTGGCCCGCGCCTTGGGTGTCTCTTATGCAAAATCTGATTGGACCGTACTCGGCGCCGATCTCGATATTGGCCAAGCAACAATGGCTAACTGGATGCGCCGGCGCATTGCGAACAACATCGAGCCGGTTTTTGACGTCCAATCATTCGGGGCGCCGTCCCTGGTGAAAAAGAAAATCGAATCCGGATCGTGGGATATGGTTGTGCTGGACTGCGCCGCGTTCGCGTCAAAATCCACTATAGAGATCGCCCACATGGTAGACCTAATGGTTATCCCGACGCGTTTCAGCCTCGATGACCTGGAGTCCACAGTGCATACGGCTAATAGCCTGGTACAAGCCGGCGTCCCTATCAAAAAGTTGGCTATCGCATTCAGTGCCGTAGCCGAGAACGCGCAGGACTATGAAGACGCCAAGGCATACATTGGCCAAACCCCGTATTTCATGATTGACGGCTACATTCCCCAAAAGCCGGCTTTGAGCAAAACGCAGGACCTCGGCCGCAGCATCATTGAATGCGCCTATGTTGCCCCGCGTGAACGAGCCGATCACGTCGTCCAGGGCATCATCGATCGCCTTGAAAAATTAACGAATTAAAGATTTAAATAATTAACGATATAAATATTTAAGGAGCACATTATGGCAGGCCCATCAAGACCAGCAAAGAAAGGGAAGGGCATTGCGCCAACACTCGGCCAGACCGCAACAGGCGTAGAAACCACAGCCAAAGCGGGCAGGGAGTTAAAAGGCGGCAAGGCAATGAATTTCAACGTTGACCCTGAGTTTTTCACTGACTATAAAACGTTCGCCACAATGAATAACCTGAGCATGAAGGAGCTTTTAGAACGGTCTTTTGCTGAGTACAAGCAAAGACACGGCTGAGGCTAGAAGGTGTAACGGCCGGGATTGCGGCCCGGCCGTTACTGACACATAAACTACGGAGATAGCTTTTATGTCTGAGCAACAATATAACCAACTTTTGAAAACACGTCTAACAGACCTCCCATCCCTTCACGCGGGCGCCCTGTGCTCGCTCCTGGCCAATCGGCCGGCATGGTTGCGCGATATGCTGATCCGTTGCCTGGGTAAATCAGCTTAAATTAATTTTAACCGCCACTTTCGGGGCGGTTAAAACATCAGCTAACTTTTCAGCTCATAACCATCAATCCATTTTTGGATTAATTATTATCGGCGCAAAAATGCGCCGATGTTTCTACTTGCGCGCAGAGTGGCCAGGCGGTATCTTTCCCACATCGCAGCAAAATCTGCGATCGGGATTGAGACCCCGGAATTCTTACAGGCGCATATACCGCGTTAGCGGTTTTTTTATGCGCTAAGCATGGCTGCACCTCAATGGTGGGCTGTGTGGGGCATCCGTAAGGATGGCCGGTTTCCTGTAAGCCCGGTAGTCTCAACCCCACACAGCTCACCACCAGTTAAAGATTGAGACCTTCTGGCGGTGATTTCCAAACGCTTACAGGATACTCATCATGACAGATCAAAGCCCCCTTTTGACCACCCCCGAACACTTCATATCAAGCCAGAACGGCAATCTAATCACCACTTCATACGCAATAGCTGAGGCATTCGGTAAGACGCACAGTGATGTACTGCGCAGAATAAAAACACTAGATGCACCTGAAGACTTCACTAAACGCAATTTTGCGTTTAGCTATAAAATCAACAAGTTAGCAAACAACAAAAAAGATATATACGTTAATACAACAAAAGACGGCTTTATGCTCCTGGTGATGGGCTTCACCGGCAAGAAAGCGATGGCCATTAAAATCGCCTACATCAACGCCTTTAACATGATGGCCGAGGAGCTGGCCAGGCAGCAGAAACAAGCCGACCAGGTGAAGCAAAAGCAGCTGCAGGAGATCGCCGCCAAAAGCGCCCAGGAACACGACCAATTTAAGGCGGCGCCGGCATATCGGAACGAGGCCCGCGATTATGTGTGTGACGTCCTGGCGGGCTGTCAGGCGTTCGCGGAAGAGCATGGGATAAGCATGGCTGATTGGGTGCCCATCGACCGCGACAAAGCCGCCTCGGGCCTCCTGGCGGACCTGCTCTATGGCATCAAGGCCGAGCTGACATTTAGCGCCAGGCTCGAGCCGCAATTTAAAATACTCCCCGCCGGCGCCGTTCACATCATGCCAACCGATCCAGAATGCATGAAAGCCGTTGTGGAGCGTGTTGTAAGCTCCGATATCCTGGCGGCAATGCTCCAAGTAGGCATAGCCCGGTTAGCCGCCGGCGCCAAGTAGTGACATTGTAACCTTTCAACCTGTGACACGTCACAGCGTTAAAATGTGACGCGTCACACCAGCCGGCCGCAAGGCCGGTTTCTTTTCGTGCGCCGGCGATGGTTTCTGACTACAATTTGTCGCTTATTCATCCAGCAGTTACGCAAGGAGCACGATGATTCACGGACGATTCAAACTTAATCGGGACACCGTTACGCTTTTAGAGTGCGGGGTGAACGGGAACTATCCCGCGTTCTCCGGCAACGGCAAATACACCAATCAACCAGGATGCACGCATAAGCCGGACGACGGCGCGCTACCAGCTGGGCGCTATTGGATTGTTGACCGGCCAACGGGCGGCATAGGCTCCCAGGCTCTCACCTGGGCGAAAGACTTTGTTAACCGCACAGATCACGCCACCTGGTTCGCCCTCTACCGCGACGATCACCGCATCGATGATTTCACCTGGATAAACAGCGTTAAGCGCGGACAGTTCCGACTACACCCCATCGGGCCTGCCAGGCTTTCCCTGGGCTGTATCACCCTATACAACGCAGAGGACTTTGTACGGCTCCGGGAGCGGCTTTTACGGACGCCACGGGTAGGAATTCCACGCACGAATAACAAATTGATGGCTTATGGTTCCATCGATGTGATCGGCTATGAGAGGCGTTGCACCGTATGAGAAAGCTAGCGGCCGTTGTGGCCTTTCTTTTATTCATGGCCATCTTGCCGAACGTGATCCCGTCTCAGCTGCTGCTAACGAACAGCATGGCGATTAAAATGGTCCACAAGTCCACGGAATGGGGTCTCAGCGACCCGGAGGCACTATCAACGGCCTATCTGCTCGCTATCTATGCCGCGATCGCTGCAGCGGCCTCCTGGCTCGTCTTGCGCCTCGTCCCAAAAAAATCAGCGTAGCCCACATAGCAAAAAGCCCGCACATTGGCGGGCCTATAAATATTTCTTTAATTATTTAAATCATTATTTTCGACTAACTCAGCGATGCCGCGCCAGCTCTTATACGCTTTTTCGACCTCAGCCAGGGAGTGAAAAACCCGAACGCCTGGGCCGCGATATGCGCGGTGAGCGGCGTTATCAGTATACATTTCCCACCACTCAAATTTTTCATCAAACATCAGCGTCATATCGTTACCACGGGCCACAAGGTTAAAATGCTTGGCGCCGAGAATCGTCACATTTAAAGTCATCGGGTTATCTCCGGTTTGGCCCTGGCGGTATGCCCGGCCGATAGAGATATATTAGGACTTTTTTTCCTACCCTGCAAGACCTTTTTTAAATATTTCTTTAATTCTTTAACGTATAAAAAAAGCCCGCGAATCGCGGGCAATTGTTTGAGTTGAAAAACGAAGGTTTTATTTTTTATGCGGTTTTTTGCATTTCGCGGCGTGCCAGCTCGGCTAAAAAGCCGCTGCGGGATGTATACTCGCGATGCACTTCTACATACTGGTCAATTTTCAACAACAGATTTTGTGGAATAGTGATATTTAACTTTACGGACTTGCCGTCATATTTACTTAAATCGATATCAACATACGCCCAAAACCCACCTTGGCAATCTTCATCATGGAAGTGTGCGGAAATGTCCTGGGCATTTGGTAACGCTTTGCCTTTCTCGGCCTGATACTCTAGATGCGCATCAATTGCGCCATATGCATCGGCGATCGCGTCGTCGATGGTATCACCGGCAAAGTAAGCGCCGATAATATCCGGTACGAAACCGGAGAAACTACCGCCCTCTGCCTGATGGAGATAGATCGGAAATTTCATTCATTCACCTTTAATTAGTTTCTCTTTAAGTGACGCGCCCGTTAGGGCGCGCCCCTTTTACTGCTTTACTACGTTACTGCTTTAACTGCTTGAGAATTTTCTGTAGCGTTCCTTTCGCTAAGTCCTTCTCAGGATGGGGGACCGTAATAATGTCATCTCTGCCTTCCTTCACAAATGTGTGGTGGCTTCCTTTTACGCGGTCTAGCTCCCAACCTTTACTAACCAACAATTTCATCAATTCCTTGCTACTCAATAAAACCTCCTTCTTTTTTCAACTCGGGGGCAGTATACCCACCAATACCTACCATTGTCAATATTTTTAGTGGTTATTGGTGGGTATGGCGTACCACTCAGTGGCGGCCCGGTCATTCTGCACTAATTTGGGGCAAAAGGAGACTATTTAACATAATGGTTGTTAAGCGCCCTGGCGGATCGCTACTCGTCACGAAAACCGCGCGGACACGGTAAAAGAAGGGGTTTTCGGGCCTGATATCGACCCTAAATAATGTTACTGGCTTGTTAACAAAACGACGATTCTGATTTGATGAGGAAATGCCGGCATAACGGCCGTTTTCATCACTTATCTCTGATCGCTCTTTCCATTTCAGCCCAGCGCGCGCTCTCCGCCTCGTAGACGTGATTAAACGCCGCGTGCTGGTCACGATGCACCGTTTCATCATATCGCTCCCAGGAGCGCGCAGACCAATGATAAACGACATAGCCGGCCGCCTCGGGGCGGATAACAAATGATTGGCCAGAATAGAGGAACGGAACGCGCGGCAGCTCCTCCCCGATTTTTTGCACCAGGTAGCCCGCGCCCCCGATCGACATGAAGCCCATAACATCACCATTACTGTGTTTTTATACAGTATAAGTAATAGTGGCCAAAAAAAAAGCCCCCGGAGGGGCCTTAATCATAGGTGTGTATCTAAGCCTGTCAGTTCTGTAAAAGTCGCCTGCAGAACGTCGCAATAGATCATGCTGCTCTCGCTCACCTCTGTAACGTTCATCCCGCGGATTTTAAACGCCTTGATCGTGTATGTATCTGAAGCATCGAGCACGATGTGCAAGCGAGTGATGCCATTTTTAACAAAATGCGCCTTCTTTGGGAGATCGAATTGCAGCCCGCGATCGATGGCTACGAAGTTTTTGGCGCCAGTCATTGCAATCAGACGGTTGCCGCCGAGCTGGGTCAGGATACTTTGTGCAATTTCTTTATTGGTCATCGGTTTATCTCCGGTTTGGCCCTGGCGTCATGCCCGGCCGATAGAGATATACTAGGACTTTTTTTCCTACTCTGCAAGACCTATTTTAAATATTTCTTTAATTATTTAATTATTGATTCGGCGCGCGTGAACCTCCCAGCGCTCGATCCCCATTTTTCCGCAGAATGCCGCCAGGTAGTCCAGGCCGGACCATTCCCGCACATCGCCGCGCGCTTTCTCAACAAACACCGCCATATCGCCAGAAGTCGATAAGCCGAATAGCTGCCAGCGGCCGCGCTCGTTCTTTGTGGCCACAACTTTCGAAAAGGCACCGGCGGAAAACATATCCATAAAATCGGCTCGGCCCTTACGCTTCAATGTTATGCTGCCCACGAAACAAACCTCCGATATGTATATAGCAAATCTATCATTTGTGCTTTGGCGGTATCATGCCCAGGCCAGCGGCATAAACCAGCAGACACCACCCGGCATAAGTTGGGCCAGGCGCGCCCGCAATCCACTTCCTGATCGTTCGACCTTCAACGCCGGCATAATTCCCTGCAGCTGAGCCAGTGAAGCCGGCCAGTGTCATGATCACGCGCATATCGTCGCCCGTCGGCCGTTCCCAGCCTGCTGTATACGGGAGGAGTGTTTTAGGGTTTAGCCCTTTATCGATCGCATCTTGTTGAGCTGCTTTTATCTTTGAATCGGTCATTTGTGATCCTGCGCATTTCTTCTCGATGCGTGAACATTAGGACTTTTTATCCTAATGTGCAAGTTTTAACTATCTTTTAGGCCTGCCTTTCTACTGCATAGAACGCCCATACAGGCCACGGTGTAGATAACCAGGCGAACACCCGCGATTTTTCGCTTGATGCTTACAGCTGGCCACAGAGGCCGAATTTGCCCCCTCTTCCTGCTAAGCGCCCTTTTTGGCACGGCATTACCGCGCTTAATTGGCTTCCGGTCGGAGACAAAAGAAATATTCAGCGATTTGCCCGGGCGCTTGCGCCTGGGAGCTACCTTAGAGGCGCTTGCGCCGATATCCGAACCGGCGCGAGCGTTAGCTCGCTGCAAGGGCGGACGTTATCCCCACAACGTGGGACGTATAAGGTTATGAATAGTCATGATTAAAAGAATGTAATTTTGCATCTATTTCTAATGGAAGCATTCAAAAATGGTTTCCGCTTGCATCTATATGTGGATAAGAGATCGAGATAGGTGATTGCCGGCGGCATGAGGGGGATCTTAGCCGTTGTGATGATTTTTTGGTGGGTATTTATTGAACGATGGCGCCCAGGGCTGGATCGCCGCTAGCGCGGCTGTACGCCACGCTATTCAGGGGAAAGGTTTCAGGATGGGATTATATTGGCGGGCTATCCGCAATCCGCCTTAGCCGGCCCAGCTCGCGATCCACCAGCTCTTTAACCCCTTCGGGGCCGAGGCTGATCAGTTCATCGCGGCCCAAGCGTTTAACCAGGCCTTTTGTGATCTCATGGCGTTGCTCGTCCAGGCTCTTTGTGGCCAGCTTCTTGGCCAAACGCCGGGCGGCGTGATCCTTGTTCTGTTTCTGCCGGCGTTCGAACGCTATACGCCGATGGTTTTCCCGTGCGCGCCGGCGTGCTTCGGTGATCGTGAGCTGCTCAGCGTCTGCCAGAGAAAGGCCGCGCTTTTGGAAGCCCAATTGCTGCCGCTGGGCGGCCTCATACTCTTCATCACTCAGGCCGCACATGCGAATAAATGCCGGCGTAATCTCGATCAGTTTCGGGATCCAGGTGCCGGCCGTTCTATCCCACACCTTTTCGCACTTGAGAATCCCGTACTCCTCGAGCGTCAGCACTGCGCGGCTGGCCCGCGTGATCGACTCATTGCCGGCCGCCGATTTAGTAGCAAGCCCGCACTGGTGCGCCAGCATTTCAACGCTCACCTGAGCTATACCGGTGACAGTGTTCAAGTGGTGCGCGATCGCTTCGGTGACAGCCTGGATAGCTCGGCCACGGTGCAAATTAAAATGCCGTTGGCGCCGGATAGGCTTCAGAGTTTGGGGATTTATCGGCTGCAGCCCATAGAACCCTTCCCACTTCCAAACCTTGCGTTTAGACGCGAAATTACACAGTTTCCTGATGAAACTGGGCCTCGCTTTGTGGTGCTCAGGCGCTACAAACGCCGGGGCGGGATTATGGACATAGTTTGTAAACATGTACGCGGATTCTCGGCGCATTGCGCTTGCTTTTGCCTGAATCCACGTCTATTATCGGAGTTGTCGAGGCGTCCGATAGATTTTTTCTTGTGGATTCCGGCAGAACCCCCGCAGTTACCAGCTGCGGGGGTTTTGCTTTTGTATCTCCCGGAAACATCACCGAGAGGCCGTTAATTCATTTTGTGACTCAAAACCACATTTCGGGGTCACGAACAGACTCTAGCACACCTTTCCCAGCTTCGCATTAGATCTCGAGCCGGTCGAGCGCTTATTGTTCGTTATCCGATCTGGATCCCTAAAGGATCCTTTTGCTGCGATCTGATTCTACTCGTAACCCCCTGTACGTCAAACTAAAACGCAAAAGCGGCAAAAATAACCGATCTTTTCGACCTCCGAAGGGCTGTTTTATGATCGTCCGTGCCGATCAATCAGAAGTTATCGATCGGCTATAACCATTTGCCAACAGCTGCCGATATACCCACTCTTAATAGGTTTATCATAAGGAGCGTGTGGCATGTCGTCCTACAACATGACTTTCTGCAGAACGTGCGGACTTTGGATCGATGATGAGGCTGACTGGCCTAACGGGGAGCCTGGCTACTGTGACAAGTGCAAGCCGGCATCGCTTTTAAAGCGAACGGTGATAAGAATCGGAAATATAATCCGAGCTGTGTTTATTGGAGTCGTTAAAAATTAAAACCACCAGCACCAGGGAACACTAAAATAGGCGGAGTCAACCGCCTATTTTGGTTTCAATCACTTCGTCAATACATACACAATGAAAAATACAACGCCAGCAACCGCCAGGCGAAACCAAAGCGGATAATCCTTCTGCTCTTTCTCTTCCTGAGTCTTCCCTCCCGAAAGTTTCGTTGTATAAGACAGCCCCGATCCAGGTATACCGACCGTTCCGTTAACACCTCTTTTCCCGATGTTAACAGAGGCGCCGCGCGCACCTATTGACGTGCTAATGCCTTTCTTCCCAATGTTTATATAAACACCTGGCGCGATTCTAATTCTTTTTCTAAACCGGATAGCCATAACAACCTCCATGCTGTGTAAGGCCGGCAGCATAACACAATGCAAGCCGGCCAACTATATGACTAAATCACGGTTTATACAGATGGCGCCATTTCACCGAATGTGTATTTAACACTCACATTCCAGGCCGCGCCCTCTTTATAGTCCTCCAAAGCACCGGATGCAACGTCCATTAATTTAACCGGCACACCTACTACAGCCAAAATCATTACTGAGTGCTGGCGCCATACTCCGCTAACTTGTTTGCTTGTTGTTGTTGTGCTCAAGGTATATTGCAAGGGTATTCCTGAGCTATCACATGGTATTTTACCCAGCGAAACATCTACAATCACAGCCCCACTATATTTAGCGGGGACTCGGCTAAGCATTGTTGTGTTTTTAACGCGCCACACCCCGCCCGTTTCACTAAAAGCATTATCCGCTGTAAAATCAGGCCCACCGCCAGTGCTAACATAAGTTCCTGTTATCCCGACGTTGGGAGCTTTATATCTATCAAATAACAATCCGTCGCTGCTATTTGACAGCAAGTTATTTGCATTTGGATCTAGTTTTACACCCCCGCCTAACTCCTTCCATTCCCCCCATGAATTAACATAACTTCGAGTATAAATTACGTTTTGGCTTGTCCTATGCAATATTTGCGTTGCATCACCACCATTAAACCCCACGGAAACAATCACGTTTACACGTTCACCAGCTGCAGCATCAAATGGGAATCCGTTAGCAATGGTGATCGGCGTGATGTTATGCGAAAACTGATAGACGCCCTGATTAGCCAACTGACGCAGGTCGTTGATGGATCCACGCTGCAGGTCGTCGGCAGCGTGCCATGCCGAACTCACCGGATACCACGGCGCCCACCCCGTACCAGCCGCATTTCGATAACGCTGGTAAGATAGCTGGGTATTGCCAGCCACATGGCAAATTTGTACGTTATTACCATTCCGGCCACCCTTACATTCGAGCGTACACGCCACCCCCGCGACCGGGAATCCGTTTGCAATCGACACCCAAGAATCAGCTTTAAACTGATAAATTCCCTGGTCAGCGATCGACGTCATATCGTTAGGGCGTTGGCCGTAGTCACTGTTATCCGCCTGCCAGAACAGGCGCGCCGGAATATCACTCGTTAAGGCAACCGTCGCCCACTCCGTCCAGCTGGCGCCGCTATTTACGCTGTAACGGCTCTGCATTCGGTATTTCGTTTCGCAAACTTGCTGCACAAATGTACCGGATCGATATACCTGCAGAGTGGCATCAAATTTAGTCACTGGCCAGCCGTTCGCAGGCGTTACCTGCTCCGCTGCAGCCCAATAGCTACCAGCCCCAATCACGCCGTTAATGCTGCCCGTCAGGCCTGCTGTGGGTGCTCCCCAGTTGCCAGCGTTAGGCACTTCTGACGAATAGGCCATCATTTGCCATGCTGACCAGGCTGCGCCGCCGTTGTTACTGTAACGAGTACGCGGGCGCCCATCGGTAGCGACGACAGTTTGCGTAACGTTTGCAGTCGGCGCAGTGCCTGAAGTCTGGACGATGACCGATGCCACACCAGCAGTCGGCCAGTTATTCGCCGTGGTGCCGCTGTTTGTGTAATAGCTCCCTGCCTCAATCAATGCGTTAAGATTTCCAGCATATTCACTCATAGGGGCTTTCCAGCGATTATCACCACCTCCGCCCTCTCCAAATGAAAACTTCTTCCACGCGGCCGGCTCATCCGGGCGCTGCATGTCGATATTTACATACATATCGCCGGCGGAATCCAGAGCTAACACTAACCCACCAAATGAGCCTTGATTAAAACTCCTATAGCCCCACGGCAGGGAAATAACAACACCTGGATTTGCAGACGGCGCAAACTCGATATTAGGCCCTTTCCCGTCATTCGTCGGCTTTTGATAGCTATATACGGTTGGTTTATCGCCTATTGTTTCACTAATTTTTAGGTCAAGCTGCTCTAATACAGGAACTCGAACAAAATTAGTATCAACATAATTAAAGTCGGTCAACCCAACCCAGCCACTCCAACCGGAATTAGTTAACACTCGGACTTGAGAGCCTGGGCGATTACTTAAATTAGTCGCAAAGAAAGTTTGGATTATCGTGTCAAACGTTCCACTTTTCACAGTTGAAACATTCATCATTACTTTATTGCCAGAGACAACCGCAAACGGATAATGCAATGCCTGCCAGTTACTCGAGCCATTAACTGTATAACCGCCTGGCGCTTTAACCGTATCTAAATCGGTCGTATTTGGTAAATCGACAAATCCGCCAGCATCACCCTTATCACCTTTATCCCCCTTCAGCGACGCTAAATAATCCGCCTCAGAGCCTTTGTTACCCTGCGCTAACCAAACCTCATAGGCTGATAGTCCATCATCACCGTCAGCGCCTGGCTTTCCTTTAAGGGAGTTAAGGTAATCCTGCACAGTCCCTGTATTGCCTGCTGATAACCAAACTTGATATGCGCTATCACCTTTATCGCCCTTATCCCCTTTAGCTAACTTGGCGATATCGTCAACAGTTGTCACCTCTGTTACATCGTCATTAACGACAGGAATTAATGCATCTCGTTTTAGGTCTTTAACTCGGGGGAGTTTTGATAATGGTAAGGATAATTCGTCTGATTTCCCCTCGTTCGGGGCTAATTTCAACTGCTGCGCAGTCTTAGGGGATTTTAAGTTACCCATTATTACCTCTTTCGCCTGGAGGATTAATCAAAATAGCCAATGCCATCAGATTTCTTTTCTTTCTTCGCCGTCTTACTGCCTGCCGGCGGTTTAATATCAGTGACCAGGTTAAACGCCATCGTCAGGCCGGAGCTGTTCAACGAGAACGCCAGGGACTCAATTAACCAGGTGCGATCCTCCTCTTCGCCAAAACCGGCCGTTGTTATCCGAGCCTCTGCCGTTAACGGGACGTACTGCGGCCGCCCCGGGCCGCTCAGCGTCATTCGCCGCTCGTTGCGGTTGGCCTTCGTCATTTTGGCTTTGGCGCTGCTATCAGCCTGGGCCTTGCTCGGCTGCGTGAACGGGTTAGCCTGGTCAGGCCCGTTATGCTCGAGTGATTGCGTTTTAGTCCGGCCGTCGGCGGCGTCGTAGTATGCAACGCTCACCTTGCCCTTTTTGCCTTTGCCGTCCGCCGTCTTCGCTGGCTTTTCTGTGGTAGCGCCGCGCTGGCCATCTGAATAACTCCACGATGTCAGCGCCTCCCGGGTGATCGTCACATTGGTAAGCCGGCGCCCGCTCGCGGTCGTCGCCTCTCCTTGTTCCAGGAATAGCCAATAGCCGCCGGCAGGCTTGCTAACCGCGTTATACGTTCGCGCCAGGCGAGTCATCAGCGCGGCGTCAGACTCTCGCACCTGATCGATATGCTCGATCGCAATGCTGGCCAGCTGCGCGGCAACCTTCGGGATCAGTCCGTTATCCTTTGCGACCGTCGTCACAATGTCCCCGAGGGTCACAGCGTCCCAGCTGCGGCTTTTCTGGCTCTGTACGTCTCCGGGTTGCTTTTGTGCATTCATAGGGGCTGCAGTGGCATACAACACGATTTTTCGCGGCGGTCCGCTGCTGGCGCGGCCGGATACAACAAACCAGCCCTTGTCCACCAGCTGGCCATTGAATCCCAGGGAAACACGGAGGCGGGCGCCCTTTGGCGGTAGTTTTAGGGTTTCAGACAGGAGGGTGATCTGCAGCTCGTCAGCCTTGCCCGTGGCGCCACCGTTATCGGTCAGGCTGAGATCAACCAGGTTTTCCCGCAGAATCGCGGTAATATCTCGCCCCTCTGCAGTTATGCGAAATTCTGGCCGAAATTCGGCCGGCTGTTTTTGTTGCATCGGTTAATCCCATAGCTGTATCGGCGATTCTGGCGTCGGCGTCTCAATGTCTGGCAAGGTGATGACTATCCCCGCCGGATAGACGGCCCCCAGGGCCGCCAGTTCGCGATTTGCATCCAAAACCGTTACAACGGTTTGGGAAAGGTTCTCCGTGCCATAGTGAGCCGCACAGACGGCATCCAGCACATCGCCCTCACGGGTTAGATAATTCGTCGGCATAGTGTTTTATCGTGATCGAGTAGGTTTTCTTGCGGGGAGCGCCACCAGGCAGAAACGCCGGCGTCGTGTCGGTAAAATCGGTAATGACCCACCAGCCCAATACATCGCCGGCGCTGCTCACCAACTGCTGAGGCTCCGCCTTGTCAGCCAGGTCATACAGCGCATCGATACTGGCCACGCCGTTCCTAAACTGTGAGTGCGCCTCTCCGTCCATTTTGACGGACCGCGCCGATTTCCCTGTGTACTGCAGTAAGTCCTGCCGGCCGATCCGTTCCTGCTCACTCCAGCGCCAACGGGCCTCACGCGTCAGCTGGTTATACGTCGCCGTATCGATGGAAAATTCAAAATTGCCGAGCATCATCATGATGCTGGCGCTGTCTGCCGGCTGCCTGGCTGAATAGGCGCCGGTGATCGTGCCGATAATGTCTACCATTACCAGGCCTCCGCAGGGTCATACATCGCATTATTGCCGTTGAACACGTCCATGTTTTTCAGTGATGAAACCGCGCTATCCGCCACCGCCTGCGCATCCTGGCCAGGTTGAGCGATCACCGTCATATTCACCTCTTGCCGGCGATTGTCCGTCATCGTGGGCTTGTCGCCGGCAGCGCCCTGATTGGTCAGCGATGAAAGGAAAGCAAACGCGCCATCTAATGGATCATCGCCCTTATCCGTCTCACCGATTGCGGCTAACATCCGATCGTCCGCCTTGTCCCAATATTCGCCCGGGCTGAATACGCGTTCAGAGGTCACGGAATATTGCGTATCGCGGTAAATCCCCTGCAGGGTCTTTTGCTTCTCCGGGTCTGCCAGAATTGACTCAAGCCAGGAACCTAGCCCGTGCGACTGCGCAAAATCACGCGCGCCGGCAATGTCACCGCTCCCGAGTGAGCGCACTATGGCTTTTTTGTCGCTCTGCTCGTTAGGTAAAAGCCAGGACAAACGGCGGGCAATGGCCAGAAACAGCTTTGTTACGGTCATGATGCCGTTGGCGAACTCCACCAGGTTCGGGATCCATTTGTTCCTGATCGTGGTGGAGATAATTTCTATGCCGCCATTTTTGAACCAGGCGGAAAGCTCGTCCGCCAGCTGCGTCACTTTCGGCGCCAATGATCCGCCCAGCTTGCCGGCGATTTCCTCAACGGCCGACCCCCACACGCTGCGCAGATTGCTAAACGCGATATTGCCGCGAATGGCGCCATCTGCGCCTTCTTTCGTCACCAGGTTGTAACGCTTCTGCTGATCCATCAGCTCTTTGTAGCTCTTACCGGTCAGGCGCATGTACGTCAGGATTTTGTTCGCCTCGCCGCCCATCAACATATCAACAGCGGACGCCGCTTCCTGCTCGTCTTTATGGGTTAGCGCACGCTCCATGATCTTCTCAAACTGCTGCTCATTGGTCAGGCCGGCAAAGTCGCCGGCGCCAAATTTCAGCATCTTGAAAGCATCGTTAAGCGAGGATTGCTCCCCGGTCGCCTTATATTCGCCGGCTTTGTTCTTCAGCTCCTCGAGGAGGTCCCCGAAGTTTTCACCGTTCAGCCCCATTTGCTTTCCGAAGCTGTCCCAGGCGTTATACGTCTCGATGCCCACGCCATAGGTTTTCGCTTTGCCGACGGCTTCAGCGGTCCGGGCATTCATGTTCACAGGGGAAAGGATCGCGCCGGCAGCGGCAGCCAGCGCGCCACCGCCGAGCGTCATCCCGATCCCCGCTTTCAGCGTGCGGCCGACCGCCGTTTTTGCGCCGGCACCGAAGCGGCGCAGGCGTTCGGCGCGCTGCAAATCACGGTTAAAGGCCTCCTGAGCGGCATCCGCTTTTTTTATCTCGCGCGTCACGCCGGCATAGTCGCGTTTCAACCCGGAGATATCTTTGCCGGCTAACTTCGCCTTCTTCATTTCCAGCGCAAGCGCCTTCTGTTGCTTGCCCAGCTTTTCAGACTGTTTTTCTACAGAACTCAATCCCTTTTTCAGGCCGTCCGTAGAACGGCCCCAGGAGGAGTCGATATTGCCGCCGAAACTGATAACGGCCTTTAATTTCTGGCTAAGTCCGGCCACGATTGATTATCTCCACTTCAAGCACCAGAAAATCGCTAAACACGCTGAATGGCATGTTCAGCCAGTCGCCCAGCGTGTAATGCAGCCGGCGCCCCAGGAGCCTTAGCCCTTGCTGGATTTCGGTTTCCCCCGCTTGTCGGGCGGCAGCAAAAA